>NZ_JBEEVJ010000001.1:567560-589480 GCF_040139785.1 Proteus genomosp. 6
TCCTTAGCTCAGCTGGATAGAGTACTCGGCTACGAACCGAGCGGTCGGAGGTTCGAATCCTCCAGGATGCACCATCTTAAAAGCCTCGCTTATTGCGGGGCTTTTTGCTTTCTACCATTCTATTATTTTTCATAATATAACGTCTTTGTTTAGCACCAACTAACAATGCTAACATCATCTAATCAGCGACAATTTAGTGACTTTGCGATAAAGTAACTCCTATCTATTTACTAACATCAATCAACGCGGGAGGTCACCTTTGATCCCGGACGTATCAAAAGCGCTTTCTTGGTTGGAAGCACACCCTAAAGTTTTATGTGGCATCCACCGTGGTATAGAGCGTGAAACTTTAAGAGTTACGCCAGAAGGCAATTTAGCATCAACAGAGCATCCTATTTCATTAGGTAAATCATTAACTCATAAATGGATCACAACTGATTTTGCTGAGTCTCTATTAGAGTTTATTACACCTGTTGATGACAACATTGCACATACCTTGCATTTTTTAGGTGATTTACACCGCTATACAGCTCGTCACTTAGATAATGAACGTATGTGGCCTATGAGTATGCCTTGCTTTATTGAAGCCGAAGATAAGATTACCTTGGCTCAATTTGGTACCTCTAATGTTGGGCGTTTTAAAACACTCTATCGTGAAGGGCTTAAAAATCGTTATGGCGCGTTAATGCAAACTATTTCAGGTGTGCATTACAACTTCTCACTGCCTATCGAATTTTGGCAAGCATGGGCAAATGTAAAAGATGAAGAGAGTGGGAAAGAGGCGATTTCTGATGGTTACTTACGTCTTATTCGTAACTATTATCGCTTTGGCTGGATCATTCCATTTTTCTTTGGTGCATCACCGGCAATTTGTGGATCTTTCTTAAAAGGAAGAGAAACAAATCTACCATTTGAAAGTACTCCTAAAGGGGCGAAGTATTTACCTTATGCAACGTCATTACGTTTAAGTGATTTAGGGTATACCAATAAATCTCAAAGCGATTTAGATATCACCTTTAATCATCTTGAAACGTATGTCAAAGGGCTGAAAAAAGCGATTCATAAGCCTTCTGAAGAGTTTGCTAAATTAGGTGTTAAGAAAAACGGTGAATATATTCAGTTAAACACCAATGTGTTGCAGATTGAAAATGAACTCTATGCGCCTATTCGTCCTAAACGCGTGGTTAAAGGGGATGAATCACCTTCTGATGCGTTATTACGTGGTGGTATTGAATATATCGAAGTTCGTTCACTTGATATCAATCCATTTACGCCAATTGGCGTTGACGAAACTCAAATTCGCTTCCTTGATTTATTCCTGATCTGGTGTGTATTAGCTGATGCTCCAGAGATGAGCGCCTCTGAATTAGCGTGCTGCCGTTCAAATTGGAATAACGTTATTCTAGAAGGACGTAAGCCAGGTCAAGTTATTGGAATGGGTTGTGGTGAAAGAAAAGAGCCATTAGCGCAAGTGGGTAAAGCCTTATTTGCTGATTTAGAACGTGTTGCTAATGTTCTTGATTGCTGTTCAGGCACTAAATATATGGAAGTTTGCGTTAAGTTAGAAGAAATGTTTGATAATCCTGAATTAACTTTCTCTGGCAGACTTTTAGATAAAATTAAAACGCAAGGCATTGGTGGTTTCGGCTTGTCTTTAGCTGAAGAATATTACCAAGAATTAATTAAAACACCTTATGAAACGTTAACCGATGAAGCTTTTGATCATGAGAGAATTTCATCCATAAAACGTCAAGAAGAGTTAGAAAAGAGTGATACCATTTCTTTTGATGAGTATTTGAAGATCCATGCGGGGACAAACACCGATAACGTGGCTTCCTAAACTTAGATAGAAAAAAGCCACACTAAGATTTGTGTGGCTAAAAAATTCTATAGAGAAATAGGGATGATAACAATTTGCGCGTATTCATTACTAAGACCAGGCTACTTGCAGAAAGTTTCATTTTTTCTTAAAAATATTTAAATTTTTCTTAGGAGGTTTTTTATGCCTTTATTGGATAGCTTTACTGTTGACCATACACGTATGTCAGCACCTGCTGTACGCGTTGCTAAAACAATGAAAACGCCATCAGGTGATACCATCACGGTATTTGATTTACGTTTTACTGTGCCAAATAAAAAAGCCATGCCTGAGAAAGGAATTCATACTCTAGAGCATCTGTTCGCTGGATTTATGCGTAACCATCTTAATGGTGATGGTGTTGAGATAATTGATATTTCCCCAATGGGATGCCGTACAGGCTTCTACATGAGCTTAATTGGACAACCTGAAGAGCAACGTGTAGCTAATGCATGGAAAGCGGCAATGGAAGATGTTTTGAAAGTAAAAGATCAAAACCATATCCCAGAACTGAATGTGTACCAATGTGGTACCTATGAAATGCACTCACTGACAGAAGCACAAGATATTGCACGAGATATTTTATCTCATAGTATTGGCATTAATCATAACGATGAATTAGCACTACCTGAAGAGACTTTAAAAGAGCTACATATTTAAGTCACTGTCACTTCATAAAATTAGGGGACAATAGATCAAGAAATTCGCATCCTGATTTATTGTCTCTTTTTTATTTTTATCTCCTTTATTATTTTTCTTTTCTCTACTCCATTGTTTTATTTTCTTATCTTCTTATATTGTTAGCACAGTAATGGATTAAATTTATGCTTAATACACGGAGTACACTTTTGTTATGGAAAATCGCAAATTCTCATCACCTAAATTAGTGTTAGAGTTTTTTGTTCGAGAATTTTATTTTGTAGGTAAAGGCACATTGCGTACCCAATTTCCTAAAGATGCCTTTTTCTATCAAGGACGTTCTAAAGCACTTGAATATCGTTACTTTGAACGAGTCCACAAAAAGTATGTTAAACGCTCTCAGTGTGAACCAGAGCTTATTATCAAGCCTGATTTATTATTGCTATCGTCTGAACTCAATACTGAATTATTTGCCAAAATCATTAAACCACAAACAAACACCATAATGAAAATAAGTGGTGATTATCTTTATAAAGAAAAAGAAGAAGAGCAATATCATTGGTATTTTCAACAAGATAAAATTAAAACAAACAGTTATAGTGGCGATAATTCACAGTTAAAATATGAAAATATTTGTAGCTTAGCACCTCATCATTTTAATATTGAAGCGATAAACGGTGAGGAGGCGCTTATTACTAATTTTCCACGCAAGTCCCTTTCTCTTACTTTGAATAAAGGAGAAACTGCGTGTTTTATTTGTCGGCGTGAAGAGTATGGTGCTGATTATTCTTATCAGCCTGCATTAAACTTAGTTATGTGGGTCAAAAATCATGGTTTCTATTCTGATTATCAACAATTAAAACCTGCAAAATTAATACAAGAGCAAGCGATAGAACCTTTCTATATGAAACCCGCCAGAGAGTTTGATTTTCGTAATAGCAAATTACGATTTGAGCTAGGATAAACAGTAGGAAATAAGCGCCTTAGAAGGCGCTTATTTTGTATTCATTAATGATGTGGGATTGAAAGGTGGCGAATTAATGCCTTTTTAATGACGTTATCTTGAACTTCAAGTATTTCAAATTCGTAGTCACTCACTTTTATTTTATTACCTACAACAGGTAAGTCTCCCAACTCTTCAATAATGACGCCGTTGATCGTTCGAGCTTCATCTTCAGGTAAATGCCAACCAAAAGCTTTATTGATATCTCGAATGTTTGTTGTACCATCGACTAATAATGAACCGTCTTTTTGAGGAATAACTTCTTCAGCTAAAGATGGGGACATCGAGGTAGTAAAGTCACCAACAATCTCTTCAAGAATATCTTCAACAGTGACTAAACCTTGAATCTCACCATATTCATCAACCACAACACCCGCTTTTTCATTATTACGCTGGAAGTTGACGAGTTGTAGGTTTAATGGTGTGCTTTCTGGAATAAAGTAGATTTTATCGGCCGCTTTCATCAGAATTTGCTTAGTAAATTCTTTTTTCTCTGTCATTAAGCGATAAGCTTCTCGTACTCGTAACATACCAATTGCATCGTCGAGAGTGTCACGATAAAGCACAATTCGACCGTGTGGAGAATGAGTTAATTGTCTTACGATAGATTTCCATTCGTCATTGACGTCGATACCAAAAATCTCATTTCTTGGCACCATAATATCGCCAATCGTCACTTTTTCTAAATCTAAAATCGACAGCAACATGTTCTGATTTCTTTGCGAAAGCTTTGATTTAGATTCATTAACGATAGTTCTCAATTCTTCTTTTGAGACTGCATTTCCCTGTATTATTGGGGATTTGATACCAAAAATACGCATGAGTATTAATGTGATTTTATTAAAAAACCAAACAATAGGCAGCATCATTTTTTGCAAAGGAGAAAGAATAACACTACTTGGATAAGCAACGCGCTCTGGATAAAGTGCCGCGATTGATTTTGGAAGCACTTCAGCAAAAATAAGGATAATAAAGGTCAGCACACCCGTGGCTATTGCTACACCTGCATCACCATATAAACGCATACCAACAATGGTAGCTAGTGCAGACGCAACAATATTAATCAGATTATTGCCAATCAATACTAAACTAATCAATCTGTCAGGACGTTGTAATAATTTTTCCACACGTTTTGCAGAGCGATTTCCTTGTTTTGCAGCATGACGAAGACGATAGCGATTAATCGTCATCATACTGGTTTCAGTCCCAGAAAAATAAGCTGAGGCAATAATCATACATACAAGTATGATAATGAGCGTAGTTGTCGACACATGCTCCAAAATTGAGATCCTTTTGCTACCCTAAAATAGAAAATTAATTAAGCACTAACTCTTGTAATAAACGATTACCGAAAAAAGCTAATGTCAAAATAATAGCGCCAATCAAATTAAAGATAATGACTTTCTTTCCTCTCCATCCTTCTCGGAAATGTCCCCATAATAAAATGATGTAAACAAACCAAGCAATGATAGAGAAAATAGATTTATGGATATTTTCTTTACCAAAAATATTATCCATATACACCAAACCTGTACATAAGGTCAGTGTCAGCAATACGACACCTACTTGTGTGATATGAAACATTTTACGCTCAATTGACATTAATGGTGGCATTTGAGGTGAGAATTTTAGTTTCTTATTTTTTAGTTGATAGTCGAGCCAACTAAGTTGTAAAGCATATAGAGCGGCAATTAACAGTGTGGCATAGCTTAATAAAGCCAGCCCAATATGAATAAAGAGTGATGTACTACTTTCAAGATGTGTAACAAATTCACCTGGCATCAGCGCTGCAATAACAAGATTGACTATTGCGAAACAATAAACAATAGGCAGCAAGAACCATGCACGGCCACGAGAAGCCACAATCGTCATGATAACGCAGACCATCAGGCTCACAATCGCACCTAGATTGGTGAGTGAAAGATTTTGTCCGCTGTGGGGGCGGAAAATTAAAAATTTTAATGAAATGGCATGTGCAATAAGTGCAATTACCGCAAATAGTAGAGCTAATCCGCGGTATCCATTCTGCTCTTTTCGTAACAGACCGGGCAAAAACAGCACCAGACTGAGTAAATAAGCGCAGACAGCGACGATAGAGATTGATATAACGGGCATAGTTTCGCTTACATATATTGTTTGAATAACTTCCTAGTATAGCGCTAGGAGCATACGGCTCCAACTATTGAAGTCATTAAGCTTAAATCTCTATGCAGAGATCCGCGAGTCATCGTGATATAATCGGTGGCATACATGACCGATAAGCCCAACTTTAACACTGAGCTAAGATAATGTTTGAGAATTTAAGTGACAGACTATCGCGCACATTGCGCAATATAAGCGGTCGAGGAAGACTGACCGAAGAAAACATCAAAGAGACACTGCGTGAAGTACGTATGGCTTTATTAGAAGCTGACGTTGCCTTACCTGTGGTTCGTGATTTTATTGCGCGCGTCAAAGAGAGCGCAGTAGGGCATGAAGTTAACAAAAGCCTGACACCGGGTCAGGAGTTTGTGAAGATTGTTCAAAATGAACTCGTCAATGCGATGGGGGAAGTGAATACTGACCTTGATCTATCAGCGCAACCGCCAGCTGTTGTGTTAATGGCAGGTTTGCAAGGTGCCGGTAAAACAACCAGTGTCGCAAAACTAGGTAAATTCTTAAAAGAGAAAAAGAAGAAAAAAGTTCTTGTTGTTTCTGCTGACGTTTATCGCCCAGCAGCGATTAAACAGCTTGAAACGTTAGCCGAAACGGTTGGCATTGATTTCTTCCCTTCAACTGTTCAAGAAAATCCAGTCACAATTGCAAGTAATGCATTAAAACATGCACAACTTCAATTCTATGATGTATTGCTGGTG
Organism: Proteus genomosp. 6; assembly: GCF_040139785.1. Lineage (NCBI taxonomy): Bacteria > Pseudomonadati > Pseudomonadota > Gammaproteobacteria > Enterobacterales > Morganellaceae > Proteus > Proteus genomosp. 6. Next base: position 573,916 of record NZ_JBEEVJ010000001.1, read on the forward strand.
GATACGGCAGGTCGTTTACACGTAGATGAAGGCATGATGGAAGAGATCCAACTTCTCCATAAAGCCATTAATCCAGTTGAAACCCTGTTTGTTGTTGACGCCATGACGGGGCAAGATGCGGCAAATACAGCAAAAGCATTCAATGAAGCATTGCCATTAACAGGGGTTGTATTAACCAAAGTTGATGGTGATGCGCGTGGTGGTGCAGCATTATCCATTCGCCATATCACGGGTAAGCCAATTAAATTCCTCGGTGTTGGGGAAAAAACAGAAGCCTTAGAACCTTTCCACCCAGATCGTATTGCCTCTCGTATTTTAGGCATGGGTGATGTTCTGTCTTTAATTGAAGACATTGAAAGCAAAGTTGATAGAGCACAAGCTGAAAAGCTAGCGACAAAGCTTAAAAAAGGTGATGGCTTTGATCTAAATGATTTTTTAGAACAATTAAAGCAGATGAAAAACATGGGCGGCATGGCGAGTATGTTAAGCAAAATGCCGGGTATGTCTCAGGTGCCAGATGCAGTAAAATCACAAATGGATGATTCAATTTTAGTGAAAATGGAAGCGATTATTAATTCCATGACTAAAAAAGAACGCCAAAAACCAGAAATCATCAAAGGTTCTAGAAAACGCCGTATTGCAGCGGGTTCAGGAACACAAGTGCAAGACGTCAACCGTTTATTAAAACAGTTCGATGATATGCAACGTATGATGAAAAAAATGAAAAAAGGTGGCATGGCTAAGATGATGCGTAGCATGAAAGGTATGATGCCACCTGGATTCCCAGGCCGATAAAATCAAAAAGCCTGAAAAAAAACGTGCTTTGGATTGCTTTTTTCGCCAAAGTGAGTAAACTTTTCGGGCTTTTTATATGACAACCGGACTCCGTTCCTCGATGGCGTCTGGTTGTTTTATTAACTAATGAGGATGTTATGGTAACAATTCGTTTAGCTCGTGGCGGCGCAAAAAAGCGTCCGTTTTACCAAGTAGTAGTAACCGATAGCCGCAATGCACGTGATGGTCGTTTCATTGAGCGTGTAGGCTTTTATAACCCACTGGCAACCGGTAATGCAGAAGAATTACGTTTAGACGTAGACCGTGTTGAACACTGGGTTGCTCAAGGCGCAACAGTTTCAGAACGTGTTGCTGGCCTGATCAAATCAGCGAAGAAAAGCGCTTAATCTGTCGCGGTGGTAACAATGAGCGAACAAAAAACCTTAAAAGAACCTATAGAACCTATTGTAATGGGTAAATTAGGTTCACCTTACGGGATCCGTGGTTGGCTCAGAGTTTTTTCCTCCACCGAACACGCCGAAAACATTTTTGAATATCAACCGTGGTTTATTCAACGTCATGGACAGTGGGAAACTATTGAAATTGAAAGTTGGAAACATCACAACCAAGATATTATCGTCAAGCTAAAAGGTATTGATGACAGAGATGCGGCTAATATCCTGACTAATTTTGAAATTGTTGTGAATGCTTCGCAACTTCCAGAGCTTGAAGGTGAATATTACTGGAAAGATCTGATGGGTTGCCATGTAGAAACTGACAAAGGCTACGATCTGGGTGTCGTTACTGACATGATGGAAACGGGCTCAAATGATGTCATGGTCATTAAAGCTAATCTGAAAGATGCGTTCGGTGCCGGGGAACGGCTAATCCCGTTTCTTGATGGGCAGGTTATCAAGAAAGTCGATCTCTCAGCGAAAAAAATTATCGTTGATTGGGATCCTGGTTTTTAGATTATTCCGGTTAACGGTTCTCAATAGTGGGACACAAAAATGTGGATTGGGGTAATTAGCCTATTTCCAGAAATGTTCCGCTCTATAACCGAGTACGGGGTGACTGGTCGGGCAGTGAAGCATGGTCTGCTCAATGTAGAATGTTGGAATCCCCGAGATTTTACATACGACAGACACAATACCGTTGATGATCGTCCTTATGGCGGTGGTCCTGGTATGTTGATGATGGTACAACCTTTAAGGGAAGCCATTCATCAAGCGAAAGCTGCGGCAGGTGATGGAGCAAAGGTGATTTATTTATCACCTCAGGGACGCAAACTCGATCAACAAGGAGTTTGTGAACTGGCAACAAATGAGAAGTTAATTCTGGTTTGTGGTCGGTATGAAGGTATAGACGAGCGTGTCATTCAGACTGAAATCGATGAAGAGTGGTCTGTAGGTGATTACGTATTAAGTGGTGGGGAATTACCTGCCATGATAATGATAGATGCAGTAGCGCGCTTTGTACCGGGTGTTCTCGGACATGCAGCCTCTGCGAAAGAAGATTCTTTTGCTGAAGGTTTACTGGATCATCCTCACTATACTCGCCCAGAGGTTTTAGATGGTATGGAAGTTCCGGCAGTTTTACTGTCAGGCAACCATGCTCATATTAATCGCTGGCGCATGAAGCAATCACTGGGTCGAACCTGGCTAAGAAGACCTGAGCTTCTGGAAAGCCTAGCTCTGACTGACGAGCAAAGAGTGCTGTTAACAGAGTTCCAACAGGAACATCTGTCAGGAACAGCAGAGTAAGTCTGACACAAGATGTCATTAATATCAGTTTACCTAGGGTAAGAGAGTTATTATGAGCAATATTATTAAACAAATCGAACAAGAACAGATGAAGCAAGATGTTCCTTCATTCCGTCCTGGTGACACTTTAGAAGTTAAAGTATGGGTTGTTGAAGGTTCTAAAAAACGTCTGCAGGCATTCGAGGGCGTGGTTATCGCTATTCGTAACCGCGGTCTGCACTCTGCATTCACTGTTCGTAAAATTTCTAATGGCGAAGGTGTTGAGCGTGTATTCCAAACTCACTCTCCAGTCGTAGATAGCATCACTGTGAAACGTCGTGGTGCGGTTCGTCAAGCTAAACTGTACTACCTGCGTGAGCGTTCAGGTAAGGCTGCTCGTATTAAAGAGCGTCTTAACGCTAAATAATACGCTTTCGCACATCCGAAAGTTATTGTTAAAAGGTCAGCATTTGCTGACCTTTTTTATATCACCCCATGTTGAAAATACTGCTTGTTAGTTTTTACCTCTTTTACCTCTATATCCCTATCTTATCTATTCTTCATATGTCGAGATTCATTAAAAGACAAGCTGTAAATATATTTTTACAAAATGGTATTTTAATTCAATCTTCATCACATTATTTATGCTCTCTCTTTTTATTGTAACTAATTGTTATTTATTGTTTATTTGTATTAAAAACATTAATCGTAAAGATATGATTACATTGCTGTCAAAATTATTAAAAATATGGATTGATTTCTTTACATTGCGTGTTATCTTATCTTTCAGACACACAAAAATCACAATGACAGATATAAAAAAGGTAAAGATTATGATCATGCAAAAAGACGCACTCAATAATGTGAATATCAGCGAAGAGCTGGTTTTAATTACTCCAGAAGAGTTAAAACAAAAATACCCATTGAGTCGCAATGATCTGCATGCCATTGCTCAGTCACGTCAAACAATTTCTGAAATTGTCCAACGTCGTGATCCTCGCTTACTCGTGGTATGTGGGCCTTGTTCCATTCATGATGTCGATGTTGCGTTAGATTACGCAAAACGCCTGAAAGTCTTAGCGTCTGAATTAAGTGATAGTCTGTATATTGTGATGCGTGTCTACTTTGAAAAACCTCGTACAACTGTTGGTTGGAAAGGTTTAATCAGCGATCCATTTATGGATGGTAGCTTTGAGATGGAAAAAGGGTTACATATTGCCCGTAAGCTATTGACTGAGCTTGTACAATTAGGTTTGCCTCTAGCGACTGAAGCGTTAGATCCTAACAATCCACAATACTTAGGTGATTTATTTAGTTGGTCTGCAATTGGAGCCAGAACAACAGAATCTCAGACTCACCGTGAAATGGCATCAGGGCTTTCAATGCCAGTTGGATTTAAAAACGGAACAGATGGTAATTTAGATACTGCGATTAACGCGATGAAAGCGGCTTCTATGCCACACCGATTTATGGGAATTAATCAATCAGGGCAGGTTTGTTTATTGCAAACACAAGGTAACCCTGATGGTCATGTTATTTTACGTGGTGGCAAAACACCAAACTACCATGAAGAAGATGTTGCTCAATGTGAAGCTCAAATGGTAAAAGCAGGATTAAAACCATCATTAATGATTGATTGCAGCCATGGTAATTCTAATAAAGATTTCCGTCGTCAAACAGCGGTGGTTGATTCTGTGATTGAGCAAATTACTAAAGGTAATGAATCAATCACTGGCATTATGTTAGAAAGCCATATTAATGAAGGCAATCAATCGTCAGAGCAATCTCGTAGTGAAATGAAATACGGTGTCTCAGTAACAGATGCGTGTATTAGTTGGGAAACAACGGAGTCAGTATTAAGAAATTTACATGCTCAACTTTCCCCGATTTTGGTTCAGCGTGAAGCTCAGTTAAAAAAAGTTAGTTAATCATAAAGAAAAAAGAGGCAAGCATAGATGGCTGAAGAATTACAAGGTTTGCGTGAGCAAATTGATCAGGTAGATAAATCACTGCTTTCTTTACTCGCAAAAAGAATGCAGTTGGTAGCTGAAGTGGGAGAAGTTAAAAACCGTCATGGCTTACCGATTTATGCGCCTGATAGAGAAGCCGCTATGCTTGCTTCTCGTCGTAATGACGCACAAATGATGGGAATTTCCCCAGATTTGATTGAAGATGTGTTACGCCGAGTAATGCGAGAATCCTATACTAAAGAGAATGACAAGGGATTTAAAACTCTTAACCCTCAACTTGGTAAAATCGTTATTGTGGGAGGAAATGGGAAAATGGGTAAACTATTTTCTCGTTTGTTTACACTCTCTGGCTATCAAGTTGAAAGTTTAGAAGCTGATGAATGGCAAACTAAGTCGCCTGCTATTTTTGATAATGCAGGAATGGTAATAATTAGTGTACCTATCCATTTAACCGTTGAGGTTATTGAACAATTACCGCCATTGCCTAAAGATTGCTTATTAGTCGATTTAGCTTCTATCAAAAAAGCCCCTTTAGAGGCGATGTTAAAGGCACATAGTGGGCCCGTTTTAGGTCTTCATCCAATGTTTGGCCCTGATGTGCCCAGTTTGGCAAAACAGGTTGTGGCTTATTGTGAAGGCCGAAACCATCAAGAATTTGAATGGTTGCTAGAGCAATTAATGGTATGGGGAGCAAAAATTGAGGAGATTACGCCAGAAGAGCATGATAAAAACATGAGTTTTATTCAAGCACTTCGACATTTTACTACCTTTGCTTACGGTCAGCATTTAGCAAAAGAAAAAGTGGACTTAGCCAGTTTACTGCGACTCTCATCTCCTATTTATCGCTTAGAATTGGCAATGATAGGACGACTGTTTGCTCAAGATCCTCAACTCTATGCTGATATTATTTTATCATCACAAGAGAATATTGAACTAATTCGTAGATATCATCATTCTTTGGGGCAAGCTATCGATTTATTAGATATAAATGCAAAGAGTGAGTTTGTTCGTTCATTTAATAACGTGAGTGATTGGTTTGGCGATTATGCTACTCAATTTATGAAAGAGAGTGGTGTATTATTACAAAAGGCTAACGATAGCCGAATCTAGTTAAATTATTTGTTATATAAAAGGTCGAGCAATAAAATAAATTGTTCGGCCTTTTTATTTTATTAATTATTTCATGTTTAGCTTATCACCAGTCATCATCACAAGGTGGCCAAACACAACGACTAGAAGCAGAGATATTGCTATTATTTTGAGAATATTCAATTTTCGATGTTATATTTTTTTCTGCCTTATCATCAAAATAAGCACTCGTATAACTAGCGAATAAAAATGAGCATATTAAAATATATGATTTATTCATAATAACTCCTTTTAAAACAAAATGCTTAAAAGTTAATAATCTTTAGGATCTGGACATGGGCTTACTGTACAACGTTTCAAACTCGTTTGAGACGTTAGTGAGTAAGTGTGATAACCCTCTTTTAATTTAATTTCATCTACGTTATTGGTAAAAAATAGACTTAAAATCAGTATGATAAAAGTGTTCATATTCTTTCCCTCCATTTAATAATAGATAAGAATCACCTGTTTTTACTTAGAAAATAAAAGTAGAGAAATATAAATATATATTTAAAAACAATAAGATAAATATCTATATTTATTAATAGATTAATACATCTTGTGTTTATTGTTATTTAATTGTTATCTCAGAGTTTAATTTAATAATAATTAATGTTCAAGATTGTCTTTTTATTAAAAGTTATTTGTTGATGAGATCTTAAAAATGAATGAAATTAAAAGGTATTATTAAAATTATAACAATGATCAAAAAAATGCCTATAACAATTATCGTAAATTATATTTTATAAGCTCTTTTTTTTTGCAATAAGTGCTAAAAATTTCATTGTATTATTTTTTGTTTATATTTCGACGTGTTTTTCAAGGGGTAATTTATGGATTTTTTAATACAACTCGCCATTATATTAGTGTGTCTATTTTATGGGGCTAGAAAGGGAGGAATTGCACTAGGTCTATTAGGTGGTGTAGGTTTGGTTATTTTAGTTTTTGTTTTTAACCTCCCTCCAGGAAAACCACCTGTTGATGTAATGTTAGTTATTATTGCCGTTGTTTCTGCATCAGCAACATTACAAGCATCTGGTGGATTAGATGTTATGTTGCAAATAGCAGAAAAATTATTACGTAAAAATCCAAAATATATTTCTATTGTTGCACCACTCGTAACTTGTACTCTTACAATATTATGTGGTACTGGGCACGTTGTTTATACCATATTGCCAATAATCTATGATGTGTCGATTAAAAATAATATTCGTCCGGAAAGACCAATGGCGGCAAGTACAATCGGCTCTCAAATGGGGATTATTGCCAGTCCAGTTTCCGTTGCCGTTGTTACATTAGTCGCAATGCTCGGTGATGTGACTTTTAATGGTAAACACCTTGAGTTTTTAGATTTATTAGCAATTACTATTCCTTCTACTTTTATCGGTATTTTAGCCATTGGTATCTTTAGCTGGTTTAGAGGAAAAGATTTAGATAAAGACCAACGCTTCCAAGAATTTGTTTCGGTTCCTGAAAACCATGATTATGTTTATGGTGATACAGCAACACTTCTAGATAAAAAGCTCCCTATGAAAAACTGGGTAGCAATGTGGATTTTCTTAGGTGCAATTGCTGTTGTGGCAATATTAGGTGCTTTCTCTGAAATACGTCCTGTATTTAATGGCAAGCCATTATCTATGGTGCTCGTTATTCAAATGTTTATGTTATTAGCTGGCGCGTCAATTATTATTATCTGTAAAACCAACCCTTCTCTTATTTCTAAAAATGAAGTATTTCGTTCAGGGATGATAGCAATTGTTGCCGTGTATGGTATTGCTTGGATGGCAGAGACAATGTTCTCTGCACATATGAAAGAAATAGAAGCTGCATTAGGACAATTAGTACGAGAATATCCTTGGGCTTATGCAGTTGTCTTATTATTGGTATCTAAGTTTGTTAATTCACAAGCAGCGGCTTTAGCAGCCATTGTTCCTTTAGCATTGGGTATTGGCGTTGATCCTGCTTATATCATTGCATCTGCACCTGCTTGTTATGGTTACTATATTCTTCCTACTTATCCTAGTGACTTAGCCGCTATTCAATTTGACCGTTCTGGTACAACTCGAATAGGGCGATTTGTTATTAACCATAGCTTTATTCTACCAGGATTAATTGGTGTAACTGTTTCCTGTGTCTTTGGTTGGATATTTGCAGCGATGTATGGCTTCTTATAATGAGTGACAAAGTAAGAATATGAGATAAAAAAAGCCAGATAGGTGATGTACTATCTGGCTTATTTATTAGTGGATCGTTTTATTATTTTACTTCAACAGGAACGACATTCTCGGAAGGATAACAACCTAATACTTTTAATGAACGTGTTGTTTGTGATAAATCGTGTAAGGCTTTTTGCATATTAATATCACGTAAATTTGCTTGAACATCAATATAAAACATCTCTTCCCAAGGTGTGCCATTAATAGGACGAGACTCGAGTTTCGTCATAATAATGTCGTATTTTTTTAAAATCATTAATGCATCGACTAATGCACCCGCTTGTTGCCCAGTAGCCATTAAGAAGGTTGTTTTAGCGGGTACTTGCTCTGAAACATCAATAGCTTTTCGTGCAATAACAATAAAGCGTGTTACGTTTATTTGCTGGTTTGCTAAATTATTAGCTAAAGGTTTTAAACCATAAAGAGAGCCACCGGCTTCACTACCAATAGCCGCAACAAGTGGTGATTGTGCAAGAGCTACTTTTTCCATTGCAGCAGCTGTACTTTCGCAATATTCAATTTTCCAGTTTGGATACTGATTTAAATAATGACTGCATTGTTGGAAGGGTTGAGGATGACTATAAATAGTTTGCAACTCTTCTGTACTGCTATCGACACTTGTTAAAAGCGCATGATTAATAGGGATGCGAATTTCTCCAACAATAGAGATTGATGTTGTTTGCAGTAAATCGTAAACATCATTAATTGCCCCTGAACTGGTATTTTCAATAGGTAGTAAACCGTAATCAGCTTGGCCTGTATCGACAAGTGTAAAAATGTCATCAAATTTCTGGCAAGTGCAATCAACGAAGCTATCAAAATGGCGGGCTGCATATTGACGAGCAGCAATATGTGAATAAGAGCCTTTAGGCCCTAAATAAGCAATTCTGGCTGATTCATTCGGTGTTGCATTAAGATGTTGTTGTAGAATGGCTTGTTGCGTTAAGACAGAGTCTTCAATGATCATTTGAAAAATACGACTAATATAAAAACCATCTAGCCCAACGTTTTTTCCTTTCTCAATTAATAAATCAAGTAATTCACGCTCACGATTTTTATCTCTAATAGGGCGATGTGTATTCAATTTAAATTGAGCAACATCAGCAGATAATTGACGTCTGTTTGCTAACAATGTTAGTAATTCTGAATCTAACATTGTGATTTTATCTCTGATTGCTGATAAATCGAGTTTTTCCATGTTTAAGCCCTATACCGTTATGTCATGCCATCATAAATAAAAAAGCCTCCAATTTTGGAGGCTATTGTCGTTCTTACTTTTCTTTCTGAAATGACAAAGCCTCTTAATGAAAGAGTAGAAAGAAAAAGAAGAAAGGCAAATGTGAATGTTTTTTCATTATATTGATTGGTAAATTATTTAACATATCGCTATCAAACATGATGATGTGAATAGAGTCAAGAAAAATACAATAAAAAGCGCATCACGAGGATGCGCAGAGGCGTTTTGAGTCAGTGATTTATTCTAATTTTTAATCTTGCTTTACTATTTACATTTCATCGACAAGTAAATTCTCTTCTTTCAGGCTGTTATCAGCCCGACGAGATTCGTTTTTATGCTGAACTTTGTTTAATTGACGTTCAAGTTTTGCGAGTAATTCATTAATTGCAACATACATATCAGTGTGTTGTGCATTAGCGACCAATTGCCCATTTGGTGTATGAATGCTGGCATCAACACTAAAACCTTTAGGATCTTTCGTAAGAATAATATGAGGATTGATTAAATTCACCTGCCATTTATTGAGTTTAGTTAGACGGCTTTCAATGTGTTCACGTAGTGCTGGGGTAATTTCCATTTGTTTGCTAGTAATATTTATAATCATATAGTTACCTCTTTATTACTCCGTCTTCGATAACTTCAGAATATCGTGATACACAATTTAAAACATGATCAAAATCACTTTTTGTTAGATGTATGTGTAACTAGTAATAGAAACGTGACAAATGATAAATAGCTGAAAAAGACCGCTTGTTAAGTTGCATTTATTCAGTCATATTAGGAAGGTTGGGCTGATGAAAAGCAAAGACAATTTAGCTAGAAAAGAATAAAAAAACAGCAGCGATAAGCTGCTGTTTTTGATGGTGATGTTTTTGTTAGGCTGGATTGGCTGCAATTAGTGAAGCTACTTTTTCTGCTTCTTGCGTCAGACCTAATTCTTTATAAGCGTTTTCCATATAGACAAGCGCGTCACGAGTAGCTTGTGTGTCAGGATAATCGCGCATCATTTGCTCTACTCTATTAATAACCGCGACATAAGCCCCTCGTTTAGTATAGAATTTCGCAACAGAAAGCTCATACTTCGCTAAACGGTTTTTAAGAAAGACTAGGCGTTTGGTTGCATCGGCGACATAAAGGCTGTCTGGATAGTAACGAACTAATTGACTAAAATCTTTAAATGCCACGATGGCATGTTGAGGATCACGGTCTGAACGATCAATACCAAAGAATCCTTGTAATGCACTATCATCTAATGCTTGAGCTGTTAAGCCTCGCATATAAAGAACATAGTCGATATTAGGATGGGTTGGGTTTAATCGCATAAAACGGTCGATTGCAGAAATCGCCATTGGTAGTTCCGCTGATTTATAATAAGCATAAATCAGATCGAGTTGAACTTGTTGCGAGTAAGGGCCAAAAGGATAGCGATTATCGAGAGACTCTAATTGTTTGATAGCCGCTCCATAATTGCCATCTAGCAATTTTTCCTGACTGGTTGAGTAAAGCTCAGAAGGCGACATATCGGCAGTAACGTCTTTGTCTGAACTCGAACAGCCAGCAAGTAACAGGCTTACAGTGGCCGCTGCCACCAGGTATTTAATGCGTCTCATCACGTATTGATTATCCTCTGAATAGGTTTGGGGAGTCTCTCCGTGAAGCTCCCCTGAAATCGGTTACACTATAACTCATTTTAAATGAAACGGCTGTGCCGTCAAAACACTAACTTAATTAATAGAAAATTATTTATGTCTCAACAAATACGACTTAATGCTACAGTCGCAGATTCACAGCTGGGTCAACGCTTAGATCAGGCTTTGGCCGAAATGTTCCCTGATTATTCAAGATCTCGTATAAAAGAGTGGATCTTAGACAATAGAGTGCAGGTTAACGATAAAATCATCAATAAGCCAAAAGAAAAAATGCTTGGCGGTGAAAAAATTGAAGTCGATGCCTTAATTGAAGAGGAAGTTCGCTGGGAGCCTCAGAATATTCCGTTAAATATCGTTTATGAAGATGACGATATTTTAGTTATCAATAAGCCAAGAGATCTCGTTGTTCATCCTGGTGCGGGTAATCCTGATGGCACCGTATTAAATGCATTACTTTATCGCTATCCAGAGATTGCTAATGTACCTCGTGCGGGTATTGTCCATCGATTGGATAAAGATACAACAGGTTTAATGGTTGTTGCAAAAACAGTTCCTGCTCAAACGCATTTAGTTGAAGCTTTACAACGTCGTGAAATCACGCGTGAGTATGAAGCGGTTGCAACAGGAAGAATGACTGCGGGAGGATTAGTGAATGAACCTATTTCTCGACATCCAACTAAACGGACACATATGGCTGTGCACCCAATGGGTAAACCAGCAGTAACACATTATCGTGTTATGGAGCATTTCCGTGCTCATACACGTTTGCGTTTACGTTTAGAAACCGGTCGTACTCACCAAATTCGTGTTCATATGGCTCATATTCACCATGCTTTAATCGGTGATCAGCTTTATGCAGGAAGACCTCGTCCTTTAAAAGGGGCTTCAGATGAATTACGTGAAACGTTACGCTTATTTGATAGACAAGCGCTACATGCAACGATGCTACGTCTTTATCATCCAATAACAGGTATTGAAATGGAATGGCATGCACCATTGCCTGATGATATGGTTAAGCTTATCGATGTGCTAAAAGCTGACGTTGAACAGTTTAAAGATGAAATGGATTGGTAAATGACTTCATTGATTTTTCCAGATTGGCCACAACCTGAAAATATTGGGTCTTGCAGTACCTTGAGAGAAGGTGGGATTAGTCTACCGCCTTATAACAGCCTCAATTTAGGTACTCATGTTGGTGATAAATTGTCTGATGTTGAAGAAAATAGACGCAGACTTTGCCAGCAAGCTCAATTGCCTGAAATGCCACTATGGCTTGAACAAGTTCATGGTACTCATGTTGTTACGCTAAATACTGAGAAAAATGATGAAATACAAGGTGATGCCCTTTACACCTCTACCGTGAAAAAAGTTTGCGCAATTATGACGGCAGATTGTTTGCCAGTCCTTTTTACAACTGTTGATGGAACAGAAGTTGGCGCCGCTCATGGTGGATGGCGAGGGCTTTGCCATGGTGTATTACAGAATACACTTGCGCAGTTTAAAGCACCTAAAGATCAAATTATGGCATGGCTAGGGCCAGCAATTGGACCAACTGCTTTTGAGGTTGGTGCAGAAGTCCGTTTGGCGTTTATAGAGAAAAATATTGCCTTTGAATCTGCATTTATTCCCCATAATGGTAAATATTTAGCTAATATTTATATGTTAGCGAGAATAATCTTACAGGAAAGTGGAATAACTCAGATTTATGGTGGCGATTTTTGTACTGTAACTGAGCCATCGCGCTTCTTTTCTTATAGACGAGAGCATGTAACTGGGCGAATGGCATCATTAATCTGGATTAAATAAACTTCCTCTCAACGTTTTTTCTCACTTATCTCAAATATTGATGAATATTTTTGCTCAAAATTTTTATTTTGAGCTTGAATATTGTCAAAATGACCTCATCTATTCTCCAGTTACGAATTTTACTTTAAATTTTACTTGGAGGTGTTATGCGTCTGGATAAATTAACCAACAAATTCCAGCAAGCTCTCGCAGACGCCCAGTCATTGGCACTTGGGAACGATAATCAATTTATAGAACCCATACATTTACTGAGTGCGTTATTTAATCAACAAGGTGGCTCAATTCGCCCTCTATTAACATCCGTAGGTGTTAATGCATCGCAATTTAATGAGCGAATTAATGATGCTTTGTCTCGATTACCTAAAGTCGAAGGTGCTGGTGGAGAGGTTCATCCCTCAAATGATTTAATTAAGCACCTTAACTTGTGCGATAAATTGGCACAGAAAAAAGGTGACGAATTTATTTCGTCAGAGCTCTTTCTTTTAGCTGCTATGGAAACCGGTGGACAAGTTGCTGATATGCTAAAAGCTGCCGGAGCGAATAAAGCAAGTCTTGAGATAGCGATTGAAAAAATACGTGGTGGAGAAACAGTGAACGATCAAAATGCAGAAGACCAACGTCAGGCATTGAAAAAATATACTGTGGATTTAACGGAAAGAGCAGAACAAGGCAAACTCGATCCTGTTATTGGTCGTGATGAAGAAATAAGAAGAACTATTCAAGTTCTACAACGCCGTACTAAAAACAACCCTGTGCTTATTGGTGAACCAGGGGTTGGTAAAACGGCCATTGTTGAAGGTTTGGCTCAACGTATTGTTAATGGTGAAGTCCCTGAAGGTTTAAAGAATAAGCGTGTACTTTCTTTAGATATGGGCTCGTTATTAGCAGGTGCTAAATACCGTGGTGAATTTGAAGAACGTTTAAAAGCGGTTTTAAATGATTTATCTAAACAGGAAGGCAGTGTCATTCTGTTTATTGATGAATTACATACGATGGTTGGCGCAGGTAAAGCTGACGGTGCTATGGATGCGGGAAATATGTTAAAGCCGGCATTAGCTCGTGGTGAATTACACTGTGTGGGTGCAACAACACTTGATGAATATCGTCAATATATTGAAAAAGATGCGGCATTAGAGCGTCGTTTCCAAAAAGTGTATGTGGCTGAGCCAACTGTAGAAGATACTATTGCTATTTTACGTGGTCTGAAAGAACGTTATGAACTTCATCATCATGTTCAAATTACAGATCCTGCGATTGTTGCGGCTGCGACTTTATCTCATCGTTATATCTCTGACCGTATGTTACCAGATAAGGCGATTGACTTAATTGATGAAGCGGGCGCAAGCCTACGTATGCAGATGGATTCAAAACCAGAAGCATTAGATAGACTTGATAGACGTATTATTCAGCTGAAACTTGAACAACAAGCACTGCAAAAAGAGTCTGATGATGCAAGTAAAAAACGTTTAGAGATGCTAAATGAAGAACTTGCTGAAAAAGAGAAAGAGTATTCTGCTTTAGAAGAAGAGTGGAAAGCAGAAAAAGCAGAACTTACTGGCACTCAACATATTAAATCTGAATTAGAGCAGGCTCGTATTGCATTAGAACAAGCTCGCCGTAGCGGTGATTTGGCGAAAATGTCAGAGATCCAATATGGACAAATCCCGACGTTAGAAAAACAGCTTGCTGAAGCTAATAAAGCTGAAGATAAACATATGAAGCTGTTACGTAATAAAGTCACTGATGCTGAAATTGCTGAAATCTTGGCTCGTTGGACAGGTATTCCTGTATCTAGAATGCTAGAAGGGGAACGTGAAAAACTGCTAAGAATGGAACAAGAGCTACATAGACGTGTTATTGGTCAAGCTGAGGCTGTGAGTGCAGTATCTAATGCTATTCGTCGTAGCCGTGCTGGATTATCTGATCCTAATCGTCCAATTGGTTCGTTCTTATTCTTAGGGCCTACTGGGGTAGGTAAGACTGAGTTGTGTAAAGCATTAGCGAACTTCTTGTTTGATAGTGATGATGCAATGGTTCGTATCGATATGTCTGAATTTATGGAAAAACACTCCGTTTCTCGTTTAGTGGGTGCACCTCCAGGATATGTTGGTTACGAAGAAGGTGGATATTTAACAGAAGCCGTTCGCCGTCGCCCTTATTCAGTCATTCTATTAGATGAAGTTGAAAAAGCGCATCCAGACGTATTCAATATTTTATTACAAGTATTGGATGATGGTCGTTTAACGGATGGACAAGGCAGAACAGTCGATTTTCGTAATACAGTTGTGATTATGACATCGAACTTGGGGTCTGATTTAATTCAAGAACGCTTCGGGACAATTGATTATCCTGAAATGAAAAACATTGTGATGGATGTTGTTGGCCATCATTTCAGACCAGAGTTTATCAACCGTATTGATGAAGTTGTGGTATTCCACCCATTAGGTAAAGAAAACATTGCAGCGATTGCACAAATTCAATTGCGTCGTTTATACCAGCGTTTAGAAGAGCGTGGTTATCACGTTACTATCACTGGGGCTGCATTAGAGAAATTGAGTGAAGTTGGATTCGATCCAATTTATGGTGCTCGTCCATTAAAACGGGCTATCCAGCAAGAGGTTGAAAATCCATTAGCTCAAGATATCTTGTCTGGCAAATTATTACCGGGCAAAGAGATTATCTTAGATTTAGATGACAATAAGATAATCGCGAAGCAGTAATAGATAACACTAAACCAAAAAGAGGCTTATATAAGCCTCTTTTTTTATACTTTATGTTTTTATTGAGTAAGGGGGATGGGGATATTTAAATATGATTTATATTATTTGAAACTTTTTTCGACAGTAAATGTCTATAAATTACACTGAATATATCGATTTGATTATTAAGTGCGCTGTCGGAAAAAAAATTGAAATAAACACTTGCGCTAATCCGAGATCTCCCTATAATGCGCATCCACTGACCGACGATGAGCAAACAACAAGCCACGCAGGACGGTGAAGAGAAAAGAAAAAAGTTTGAAAAAACTCTTGACTCTTCAGAG